>DATHMF010000023.1 GCA_035487355.1 Terriglobales bacterium
TATTGCTCCGGAGCTGTTCTGCTTGCATGCGCTCGGTGAGCTCTCTCATGCGTTGCCCGGCTTTACTGTTGAAAAACAGTAGCAGTCGGGGCTGGCCAGATTCGTCCCGGCTGGCTTCGGCGGACCTAATATCTGTTTCATCAACTACCGGCTTAGCCGCCAGACAGTATTTCTCACTACCCCCTTTGAGGCTCATTGGCGCCGTGCCGCTGGTTTTGCAGTCAACGACCTCGAAAATCCCCAGAGAGACAGGCTTCACGTTGGCCGGATGGCGCGATGGACAGCCGGTCAGAAGTGCCAGGCCCACCAACATGCAAAGCAACAGGCGATTCCGCATGGCTATGGATTCTATTCGTCCGCCGTTCCAGAAACAAAGCAAATGTCGCATAGCTCCAAGCCCTCAGTTCCAGGCTCCAAGGAGAAGCAGCCATCAAAAACCGCGTCTGACTGTTTGACTGGCACCAATCTGATATCAAAACCTTGCTTCCTTGGAAACTACCGGCCATCATGGGCATAGAAGTGTGTTTAACAGCATTTGAGAATGCGGGGGCTTTTATAGCCCCAGGTGAGCGCGAAGCGAGCGCCGGATTGCGCGAGCGTAGCGCGAGGGCATAGCAGCCTGGGTTTGGCTGCGGAGCCCTTAGAAAAAAGCTCTTTGAAAATTTGTGCGCTTCGGCCTTCTGAGAACAGATGACTGGGGTACCACCAGCAAGTCCCCAACCGCAGATCGCTTTTCGCCAGCAATGACGCGGGTCAGACGCGGTTTTGGGGCTCAAAAACACTTGCTAGCAAGTGGGTGCCATCCGCGGTACGGTACAGACCAGAAAGTGTCCGGGATGTGCCCGGCGAGGGCCTCTTGGCCTCGGATAATATATCCTTTTGCATCTATAGCCGTCTTAGAGACTGATACATGATCCGACTGTCTGGTTTTTCGTCAAAGCTTGCCTTCCTCGTTGCTGCCGTCGCCCTGTGGGCGGCATCGGCACATGCCCAGCAATATTCGGAAAAAATGTTCCGCGAGATGCGCTGGCGGATGGTCGGCCCTTTTCGTGGCGGACGCACGCGGGCCGCTGCGGGCGTGCCTACCCAGCCCAATGTGTTCTACATTGGCGCAGTCAACGGCGGGGTTTGGAAATCGAATGACTACGGGCGCACGTGGACGCCGATCTTTGACGCGGAGCCGACGCAATCCATCGGAGACATCGCCGTCGCTCCCTCAGACCCAAATATCGTCTACGTAGGCAGCGGAGAGGGCCTGCAGCGGCCTGATCTTTCCGTCGGCGACGGGATCTACCGATCAGCGGACGCGGGCAAGACCTGGACCCACCTTGGTCTTCGCGACGGGCAACAAATCCCGGCGCTGGCGGTTGATCCGCGAAACCCCAACCGGCTGTTTGCGGCGGTGCTAGGGCATCCCTACGGCGCGAGTACCGAGCGCGGAATCTTTCTTTCTGAAGATGGCGGCGCGTCCTGGAAGAAGGTGCTCTATAAGGATGAAAACACCGGCGGCGCCGATGTGCAGATTGATCCGGTGAATCCGCAGATCGTCTACGCGTCACTCTGGCAGGGGCGCCAGGGACCTTGGGAGGACAACAACGATTACAGCGGCCCCAGCGGCGGTCTGTTCAAATCAACGGACGGAGGCAGTACCTGGCGTCAATTGACCAGTGGCTTGCCCAACGACCTCGTGCAGGTTCATATTGCCATTGCTGCAAGCCAGCCCAATCGTCTGTACGCTGCTTTTTCTACAACCCAGAAGAGCACATATGGCTCGGGCAAAGGGCTTGGGTTTTACCGCTCCGATGACGGCGGAGAAACCTGGCACAACGCAACCGAAGATGAGCGCCCGGCGATGAAGATCGGCGGCGGCGATCTGCCGATGGTCAAGGTGGATCCGAAGAACCCGGATGTCGTCTACAGCACCAGCATCGTGACCGTGCGTTCGAACGATGGCGGCAAGACATGGACGAGCATTCGCGGAGCGCCCGGCGGAGATGATTATCAGAATCTCTGGATCAATCCCAATGACCCCAGAATCATTTTGCTGGTGAGCGATCAAGGCGCCATCATAACCGTGAATGGCGGAGAAACCTGGAGCTCCTGGTACAACCAACCCACGGGGCAGATGTACCACGTGGCGGTGACGGAGACTTACCCCTACCGCATTTGCGGCGGCCAGCAGGAGAGCGGATCCGTCTGCATTTCCAGCCGCGGTAATGATGGGGCCATCACCTTCCGCGATTGGCATCCCGCGGGCGTGATCGAGTACGGATATGCAGCTCCCGATCCGTTGAACCCAGACATCATTTATGGAGCCGGCAGGAATCAGGTCTCTAAAATGTCCTGGAGCACGGGCGACGTGCAGAACGTCACTCCTATTCCTATTCGGGGAAAGCTATATCGTGTGGAGCGGACGGAACCGATCACGTTCTCTCCCGTAGATCCTCACGTGCTGTATTACGCTGCCAATTTTCTCTTCAAAACAACCGACGGTGGCACAAATTGGCAGACGATCAGTCCAGATCTCAGCCGAGAGGCACCAGGAGTTCCGGCCAGCCTGGGGGCGCTCACTGCAAAAGACCCCGATGCGGCAAAAAAGCGAGGCGCGATCTATTCGCTGGCTCCGTCTTTCAAAACGCTCGACACGATCTGGGCCGGAACCGACGACGGGCTCCTCTGGTTGACGCGTGATGGCGGGAAAAACTGGCACGACATCACTCCCAAGGACCTGGTCCCGTGGAGCAAGGTCACACAGATTTCGGCATCGCATTTCGATGATGTAACCGCCTATGTTTCCGTCAGCCGCTTCAGGATTGACGATCTTCATCCTTATATTTACCGGACGCACGACAGTGGCGGGAACTGGCAACTGATCACGGCCGGACTGCCGGAAAATGCTCCGGTTGACACCGTACGGGAAGACCCGGTGCGCAAAGGATTGTTATTTGCCGGAACCGAAACTAGTGTTTGGGTCTCATTCGACGACGGCGACCATTGGCAGGCGTTACAACTGAATTTGCCTCACACCGCGATGCGCGACCTGTGGATCCATGAGAATGACCTGATCGTGGCTACACACGGCCGCTCCTTCTGGGTGTTGGACAACATCGCGTCGCTGCGGCAAATGAACGACGCCGCTTCGCCAGCCGTGCGTCTCTTTCAACCCGCGCCCGCGATTCGGGTGCAAAGAAATACCAATACCGATACGCCGCTCCCACCGGATGAACCCATGGGCGAAAATCCGCCAACCGGCGCGGTGATTGATTATTACCTGGCGAAGCCGGCCTCAGGGCCGGTGCAGCTTGAGGTCCTCGATGCCGGCGGAAAGCTTGTAAGGCTCTACTCCAGCGACGACGCTCCGGAACGAACTGCGGCGGAGGTGGAAAAAGAGATGATCCCGGCATATTGGCTGCGGCCACACGTTTCTCTATCGAGTGCGGAAGGAATGCATCGCTGGGTCTGGGATTTGAATTACGCTCCGCCACTTGCGACCGAGCATGAATATCCGATCTCAGCGACCCCGCATAACACTCCGCGATTTCCGCTGGGGCCGACCGTTGTTCCGGGAGAATACTCGGTCCGGCTCACGGTGGATGGCAAGAGCATGACTTCGCTTTTGACGGTCAAGATGGACCCGCGAGTCAAAGTCTCAACAGAAGAACTCCAGCAGCAGTTTCAACTGGCGACCGAGCTTTCGGCGATGCTGTCTGCAAGTTCAGAAGCGGTTCAGCAGGCGAAGTCCTTGCGTGCGCAGCTCAAGACTCTTTCCGCGCAAGCCACCGGAAACCTTAAAGAGGCAATCTCACAATTAGACGCAAAGCTGCAACAACTTGCCGATGGTCCTGACAAGCCACCGGCAGGCGCCGCTCCTCCGCCTGCGCTGGGCAGCATCAATGACGATACCGCGACGCTGTACGGGTTAGTCAACGGCGCCGATGCGGCGCCGACTCCTGCGATGGTTACGGCGACTCGGAAGATAGCTGGCGACTTCACTCCCCTGATGAAAACCTGGGACGCCGTCAAAGCAACGGATATCGTCGCGCTGAACCGTCAATTGAGTGAAGCCAAGCTCAAGACACTCGATCTTAAAACTGATTCCTCAAGGTAGAATCAAGTTTTGCAAAGTTCAAGGAGGCTTGATGAAGACCTTTTCCGCTGTATTGTTGTTGCTCCTCTTGGGCGTATTGCCTGCACAGACCCTCTGGTCGCAGGCCGCTGCTCCGGCGCCCGCGGCGCAGGCATCCGGCACTGCTAATGATCAATCGAAGATCGACCCGGCCAAAGAAGCCGACATTCGCCGGCTTCTGGAGATCGTAGGAGTCAAAACGCTCGCGGCACAAATGATGAACCAAATGATGGAGAGTATGAGACCTGTGCTTTCCAATTCTCTTCCAGCGGGCGACTACCGGGACAAGTTGATTGATCTTTTCCTGGCAAAATTCCGCTCCAAAACAGATACGCAGGAACTGGTGGATCTGGCGGTGCCGATTTACGACAAGCATCTTTCCCATGAAGAAATCAAAGGCTTGATCCAGTTCTACCAAAGTCCTCTCGGCAAGAAAGCGCTTACCGAGCTTCCCCAAATGACGTCAGAGCTGCAGACCGAGGGCAGGAAATGGGGACAGACCCTGGGACACGACTCGATGCAAGAAGTTCTCGCCGAGCATCCTGATCTGGCGGCGGCACTGGAGTCGGCGGGAAAATCTGCCCAGCACTAGCTTGAACACAGAGGAATCGGAACTTACCTCGCGAGCAGCCGTTCGATATCAGCTTTCAGGGATTCAAACTCGATAGGTTTGCTCTGGTGACTGTCAAATCCGGCGGCCAAGGTTTTTTCTTTGTCTCCCCTCATGGCATACGCCGTCAGAGCGATGACTGGAAGCTTGGTAAATCTCGCATCTTGCCGGAGCGATTGAATTACGGCATAGCCATCCAGCTCAGGCATTTGGACGTCGCAGAGCACCAGATCAGGCGCTGTTTCCGTAATTTTCTGCAGCGCTTCCTGGCCATCGGCTGCTTCGATAACCTCATATCCCCAGCCCTGGACGAGTTCACGTAACAGCTCCCGGCCAGCTTCACTGTCCTCGACGATTACTATCTTCTTCATTGCGTTGCCCGTGACCTTCCCGTTGGTTTGCCGGCCGAAGTGCGCGTCACTCGTCTTAGCTGGGTTAGCAGCCCTTCTTTCCAAAACTCTCCCTTGCGGTAGAAACCTTGAGTGGCCCGCAATAAAAATTCGATATCCGTTGCCGTCAAGTCTTTAGCGGTGAAGACGAACACGGGTAAATCTCGCAATGAGGAATCGTCCTTGATTTTACTAAGCACTTCAAAACCGTCCATTTCCGGCATCATTAAATCGAGCAGCATCGCATCCACTGTATTCTTTGCCAGCAGTTCTAAAGCTTCTCTCCCGTTATGTGCAACCATCGGGATGTACCCGGCAGATTGCAATACCTGGCTTGCCAACTGCAGGCTGGTATCTTCGTCATCAACCACGAGAACTTTGCGCGACCCATTGATCCTAAGATGTCTTTCCAGTGCCGCTAACAGGACTTCTCTCTGCACTGGCTTGACCAGGTACTCGGAAGCTCCCAAGGCGAACCCTCTACCTTTGTCGTCCACTATCGAAACGATCACGACAGGAATCGCGGAGGTCGCAGGGTCGGTCTTTAACTGTTGCAGGATTTCCCAACCGCTTTTGCCTGGCATGAGCATATTCAACGTGATCGCATCGGGCAGAAGCTGAATCGCCTTGTCAAGAGCCTCCCTTCCCGAGCTGGCAGTGATGATCTGGTACCCCTCTGGAGCAAGATAACTCACCAGGAGTTCGTGGGTTGAAGCCTCATCATCAACAATCAGAACCAGCGGCTTTTCGCGGCTGGAATCCAAGCCCGGTGCGGGAATATTGGGCGCAGTTTCAGGAAGTTTCTTGCTGCGCGGTAGTGTGAAAGAGAACTGGCTGCCCTTGCCAAGCTCGCTGCTGACCACGATCGTTCCGCCTTGCTGCGCTACCAATTTCTTAGTGATGGCCAAGCCCAGGCCGGTACCCTCGGTGACCCCTCTGGTCGTCTTACCGACCTGGCGAAATTCATCAAAGATGACTTTCTGATCTTCCGGCCGAATGCCGATTCCGGTATCGGTCACGACAACGTGAGCGAAGAGATTATCCTGCGTGATGTCCAGCTTGATCGTTCCCCCTGCGGGGGTGAACTTCACAGCATTGCTCAGCAGGTTATAAAGGATCTGCTTAAAGCGAACGTAGTCGGCATAGATGTTAATGTCGGTCGTCCCTTGTATATCTACTTGGATTCTCTTGGCCATCGCCAGTTGACGGATGTTTGAAAGCACCTCCGGGACTGCGGTCTCGACCGCAAAATTCTCCAGGTGCAGCTCCATGTGCCCGGCTTCGATCTTGGATAGGTCCAGCACGTCATTGACAAGCTGCAAAAGGTGCTTGCCGGCGTCTATGGTGTGTCCCAGCCATCGCTTGTACTTGTCGGTGGCAGTTATTGACGGCTCGCGCGTGAGCAGCTCAGAAAACCCGATAATGGCGTTCAATGGGGTACGCAGTTCATGGCTCATGCTGGCCAGGAACTGGCTTTTCAGTTGGGTGGCGCGTTCCACTTCACGATTTTGCAGCTCTAGCTCTTTATTGGCCACGGCTAGCTGCGCCGTGCGCTCTTGCACTCGTTGTTCCAACTGGTCGTGGGCCTTTTGTAAAGCTCCAGCGTTCTCCTGAATCTGACCCAGCATCTCATTGAACGCCTGGATCAGGATATCGGTTTCGTCGCGGTTGCCGGTCGGACTGGCACGCACCGTGTAATTCTTGTCGCGTGAAACGACGCGCGCTATCTCCGCCAAATGTACGATGGGTTTGGCAACGGCACGCTGGAATATTGATGCGACCAGAAGTGCGCCAATGAGGGACAATGCCAAAACAACAGCAAGAATGCCCACGAAGCGGTCTAAGCGCTGATTCATCTCCTGTAAATCAGAGCGGATATAGACGGCGCCGACCGGCTTCCCTTCAAACACGATGTTGCGAACCAGCACAAGCTGGCTGTCCTTGAACCAATGGGCCTCCGCTTGACCGGCAGGAACCGGAGGCAGCGCCAGGGGTCCGCTTGTGCCAGAGCGCTGATACATGGCGAAAGGCCGTCCGTCGCTTGTGTAAATGCCGGCCGATACGACGTTGGGGGCAGCACGCAACGCCGCCAGAGTGCTCTCCGCTGCTCGCGGATCATCAAACAACAAGGCGGATACGCTATTCGATCCGGCGATTTGAGCTTGAATCGAGAGGTTGTGCACCATGGTCTGCCGAAAGGTAATCAGATCGTAAGCAACAAACACCGCACAGGCGATCAGCAGGGCAGCACCACTCACCAGCATGTTCATCCTGGTGAGTTTCTTGGTAATTGAGTTCTGTACCCTGGGCATGATCAGGCTCCTGGATGAGAATCCCTTCTTACGCTGATTGCGACTTTTAGCAATTGGGAGCTCAAGGTCAGGTTGGCACGCTCGGCGCTCGTCAAGTTAATCTCAAAACGCACTCGGTTGGCGTCCAGGACGAACTGGATCATGCCGCCCCGCCGGGTGAACTGCGGTATGTCGCTGACCGTCAAAACATTTGCTTTGTCGAGGGTACTCAGAATTTCTTTGAGGTGACTCTCCTCTGAGGAACTGATGAACAGGATGTGACAACTTACCGCGTCTTGCGGCTTGGGAAGTCGCTTGACGACTATGCTCTTGCCGTTGATGGTCTCACTGGCGATGAGAGTATCGAGGGTCGCGCCGAAGGGATCGCGCCCAAGCACGCAAATGCTGAAGGAATCGGGAGCGGTTGTAGTCTTGGCGGGCCATTCAACGAATTTTCCCAAGTTGTATAAGTAGGCGGCCTTAACCTCGTACTCAGTTGGAGTCGCCGCCTGGGAATGCAGGTTTCCGGTACCGATAAGTACCGACGCGATCACCAAAGCCATGAATAAAAACAGGCGGCCTGCATGAGTGGCGATCATGCAGGGTTGTGGCGCGCGTCGGAATGGAATTGCAATGCAAATGGGCCTCCTCATTATCTCTTCCCTGTATGCCAAGTCATCTTGACATACCCGCTGCGCTCGATTCCGATAAGCCCCCCCGGGCCGGCGAATTCCGCGTGATGCGGCTGAAACAGGTTCTGCCCCACCACTGCAAAGTCGAGGTCCCGGGTAGAGTGCCAACTGAACTGCACATCCGCGGTTGTGTAGGCCGGGACCAGTAGCGCCGGCAGGGCGCTTACATAACGAAGGGTTTGATCAAACTCCAGGTTCTGGGGTAAGTCCAGAGACGATTGAAAGGTCACCATGTGATGTGGGCTTGAACCGTCGGTTGATCGAATTGTTGATGCGTCCAGGCTCCCCGCCTCTCTGCTCAAGCCGAGATGCAGATAAGAATACGAACCTCGCAAACGCCAATGGCTGGTGGGTGTCCAATCGGGCGCGATCTCGAAACCAGAGGTATTACCCAGCAGCCCGTTGCGGAGAAGAAATGGGACGACGATATGGGGTGGCGACGGGGATCTCTCAACGAAAGGCAAGCCTGGCTCAGCACTAAGCAGACGATCATAGTTGTTATAAAAGCTTGCGATATCTACGTAGAACTTTGGGTGAATGAGGCTGCGGTATCCGAGCTCATAGCCGAGCAGTTGTTCCGAGCGGAATTTTCTGTTGCCCACCAGGCGCACAAAAGTCAGCGGCTTAGGCGCCGCAAACGCGGTAATCTGCAGGTCGTCTTCTACGCGCGAAGGTGTACGCACCGCCCGCGTGACCGCTGCCCATACCGTGTGATGGGGAACAGGCGTCCATAGAAGTCGCGCGCTGGGCTCGACGTCGAAACCTGAATAGTTGTTGTGCAGGAACTTGGACCCGATGGTCAGCAGCAGGCGGTTTTCAATGATCGAGATTTCATCCTGGGCAAAGGCGCTGTAGAGCTTTTCCGTAAAGTGGTTCGGGATGAACACGGTGGTGGGCACAACCACGGTTGCATTGCCTGAACTGAGGCGAGCTCCGAGTCCCCAGAGCAGGTTGTTTCGTTTCGCGAGCGTCCAATGATGGATAAAATCAATGTCGAAGGTGTCGCGAATCTCACCGAAGGTGGCTTGTCTGCGGTCGGTGCGGTCGTAATACGTTTCGAGCTGAAGGTCGGAGCCTGCGCTCAACGTGCGCTTCCAGCGGCCCAGCAAATTGCCTCCTGCGAGCTCGTCGTTTTTTTCTACGATGCTTGTGTACGGTGGCGAATAAGTTGTTATCCCTGCGCGCTCTCCCGCTGTACCATCGTAAATGTCGCCTTGAAACGTCAACGTGTCTTTGTTGGGTAAATCCCAATCCATCCGGAACCCGCTCTGGCCCATGGCCCAGTCATCAAATTGTCTGTGGTCCCGGTGAAACTCCGGTCCGCGCTTGAAAGCCTTGCCGTAGATTCGGTAGTTAAAATCCTTTCCGTCCCCGCCGCCGTAGCGGTAATTGAGGAAACCTTGATCTATATTTCCGCCGCCCACAGATACCAGGGTTCCCCGGGTATCTTTAGCATTCTTGGTGATGATGTTGATGACGGCGTTGACGGCATTTGCGCCCCAGATCGTGCCGCCCGGCCCCCGGATGACTTCAATCCGCTCGATATCTTCGAGCAGCGTGTCTTGCACATTCCACCAGACGCCCGCAAACAGCGGCGTGTAAACGGTCCGGCCGTCAATCAACACGAGTACGGATCGTGAAAGGGAACTTCCGAATCCACGCACCCCAAGCGACCACGTGTTAGAGTCGATCCGCGCGACTTCAACGCCAGGCGCCAGGCGGAGGACTTCCGGGATGCTGGTGGCCCCGGAGCGCCGGATATCCTCTTGAGTAATGACGTAGATCGCTGCCGGAGTTCGACTGGCTTGCACCGGCTCCTTCGACGTGGTTGTGACCTCGATTTTTCCCAGATCCTCCAGGCTCATATGCGTGAGACGGCTTGGGTTGTCTTGGCCGGCCTGTGGAGTGCCTCCCCAACTTTGGCTGGCCAGTATCGTCAGCAGGAGCGCAGATATCAAAACTGGAAGGACCACGGTGCGGGACATGCCAGTACTGCCGTAGTACACGACAGCTCCGGTGGCGTGAAGACGGCGGGGCCAGTTTTCTTTGGGCGGCATCCAATAGTTAACCCGATGCGATTCTAACCGCAGGTTGTGTGCCTTTGCAGTAAGTATCACGATCAGACAAGGATTTATGTCCTGAAATGGGACAGGTTCCTTTTTTGGGAAGTCTCTCAGGCAATCACCTTAGCTGTGGCTGCAGGACTCTTGGATTACCTCGGAAACGGTGCTTGAGTTTTCCGTGAACCCTAGACGGAAGAACTCCGGGGACACCGTGAACTTCACCAGCAGGGCGGACGTAAATAACCGAAAAGACAGTAGTTGCGTGCAATTTGGAAAGAAACCTGCCCAACTCAACAACGATGATGAACCGCTCGTTATCACCCTGATTCCGGCTTGAGACGCTGCGGCATTTTTTCATGTTCGAAACGCTGCACGCCGGGCTGAGGCATAGACTTGAATTGGGGCTTCTTATAGCATTGCCCACATGAAAAAAGTGAAATCTGGCAGTCGCAATTCTGCCGCGAAAGGCGCTGCGAAAAACGTTGACGAATACATTGCTGGCCTCCCGGAACCTGCCCGCGGCACCTTGAACAAGATGCGCGCTACGATTCGGTCCGCTGTGCCACCGGAGGCTACCGAGACCATCAGTTATGGGATCCCTGCGTTTAAGCACAAACGAGTTCTGGTGTGGTTCGCCGCGTTTTCGAACCATTGCAGTTTGTTCCCTACTGCGTCCGTGATCGAGGCGTTCAAGGACGAACTTAAGGGCTTCACCAAATCCAAAGGGACCATCCACTTTGCCACGGACAAGCCACTGCCGACTGCACTTGTTAAGAAACTGGTGAAGGCGCGGGTCGCGCAGAACGAAAGCAAAAAACGGCGCTGACCGAGTTGCCCTCGGAACCTGTTCGTGACTTCCAAGACAGTTGACTGCACCCGTGCTCTAAAATTCGTCGGCACCCTAACGTTCCATCGGCAGCCTAGCCGTGATGTTGTTTCCATCCAAGTAGAAGGTGACTGCACCCATGGTATCGGTGCGGAAGGTTCGCACGTGGGCACCTTGCAGCCGCTCCAAAACATCCGGCTTGGGATGGCCGAACAAACTTCTGTAGCCCACGGAAATCACGGCAAACTGCGGATGCACGGCCGCCAGCAGGTCGGGTTGGGTTGAAGTCGAGCTTCCGTGATGGCCTACTTTTAACAATCCTGCGCTGACGTCTTCACTGGCCAGCAGATGCTCGATCTTTTTCTCGGCATCGCCTTCGAGCAGCGCTGCCGTCTGCCGATAGGTGACTTTCATGACCAGCGAGTCGTTGTTTTCCGCGCGCTCATGCAGCACCCAATCGTTGGGAGGCGCGAGCACGTGAAAACTTGCTCCGCCAAAAGCAAACTCTTCGCCTTCGGCGCGATGAACAATTGTGGTGTTCTCCGCTTTTGCCTGCGCCAGCAGCGCCCGGACGGGCGTGATCATCGGCTCCGCACCCAGCCACAGCTCGCGCGGACGAAAGTTCAACATGATGCTATGCAGGCCGCCAATGTGGTCGGCGTGGGCGTGGGTGAGCGCAACCGCATCCAGGTGCGTAATGCCGCGCGACCATAAGTAGGGCGAGACTACGTCTTCACCGGTATCGAAGCGGGCCTCGGCGCCAACCGAGCCGCCGCCATCAATCAGCAGCGTGCGGCCTTCGGGAGTGACCACGAGAATTGAATCGCCTTGGCCAACATCAATGGCGGTGATCTCGAGCACGCGGGCCTCGAGCTGCGGTCGAGATGGAATGAGAACTGCGATTGCGCCTGCCAGCAGCAAGAGTAGAGAGCATAAAGTCAGGATTTTTCCCCGCTGCACGGCGGCAAACGCCAATATTAATGTCGCAATCACGAATGCTGACATCCACCAACTGGGATCGGCCACGCGTATGTCGCCGACCGCAATGTTATGGACCTGCAGGTGTGCCAGCTTTTCTACGACGTGGTTCGTCCAGTGCAGCAAGACCAGGGTCAACACCGCTGGCAGGCGCGCCAGCCAGGGCCAGATGTATCCCAATATCAAGGCAATACCCGCCACCGGCAGCAGGATTCCATGCAGCGGCACGACCAGCATGTTGGTCGGCAATCCCAGGGTCATGGCACGATGAAAGTAAATTGCCATGGGAAGCGCCAAAGCGATCTGCAAGATCGCCGATATCACCATGACATCGGCAGTTACAATCGCCAAACGCCAGCCGCCCAGCATCATCCACTTGCCAACCTTATTTCCTATAATGCGGGCAAGGCGCTGGGCAATCATGCGCAAGTCGAGCCGGAACTGGGCCATGCGCGGCGGCAGCTCGCGGTCGTATTCGGTGGAATCAAAGTGCCGCAAGGCCTGGCGGTAAGGCTCTACCGTTCTCTGTAAGAGCGGCAGCGCAATGCCCACGATGGCCAGCACGGAAAGAAAGCTCAATTGAAATCCGGGATCGAAGAGCGCGCGCGCATCCCAAACCAGCATGAGCAAAGCCGCTGCGGCGATCGCATTCAAGGGATTACTCTCGCGATAAAGCAGCCGCGCTATCAGATAAAGCACCAGCATCACGGTGGCGCGGATGACGGGCGCGCCACCATCAGTAATCAAGCAATAAAAAACTGTGGCCAGAATTGTTCCCGCGGTTGCCAGCCAGTCATTGAGACGCAGCCGCCGTAAAAACCACATTACGACAAAGGCAAGAATTCCCACCTTCAACCCGGCCACCACCAGAATGTGATATGCACTCGTGCGTTGATAGTTCAGCGTGGTCTCACGGTCGAGCTCGGTGCGGTCGCCTACGAGTAAAGCGGCCAGCAGCGCGCCGTCTTCTCCCTTCCACAAGGTGTGGATCCTGGCCAGCAGGCTCCGCCGCACCGAAGCAAGCCGGCGCTGCCATGCACTCCCTGAATTCCCCGGAAGTCGTTCGACCTTCGCCATCCGCGCTGAACCTAGAGCCGCGATGCCTAGTTGCGCCAGATAACCGCGCTCGTCGAATGCACCCGGATCACCAAAGTTGCGCGGTTGCCGCAGCTTAACGGGAAAGCGAAGCCGCTCGCCATACAGAAATAGAAACTGCTGGGTTTCGCCGGGGTTCGTGGAATCTTCCGCCTGTTCGCTGTAGCTTTCTTGTGAGTAAATGTTAAGCCGGATAGAAAACTTCAGCGGCAGTGCAACATTGCCGTCGAACAAATTTTCCACCGCAATATCCACCAACTGCGCCTCTCCGCCAAAGGCTGAGGGACGGCTGACTCCATCGCGCAAGGCGTAGCCTTCGACGATCACCTCGCGTCCGTCGGTGATCTGGGCAAAGCGTTCATCATTTTCCGGATGCGACGCGCTGATCTGGCGAAGCTGCAGATTGAGCGCGCCCAGAAAAGCCAGCGCCAGGAAACAGAGTGGGCGAGCCAGCCAACGCCTTCTTCCGTAAAAGAATGCCGATGCACCCAGCAAGAGCGCCGCTGCAACACACCACCACGCCGGCGGACGCCAGACTCTGGAGGCCAGCACAATTCCAGCGGCAAAGGCGAAGGCCGCCCCCAGCAGTGGGGCCGGTTGCGGACGAGCCTCAGGCGCGGCTCGGGCATTGGCTTCAGGTTGCCAGGATGAAGCCGCAAAGACTGCTGTCGCGGGGGTGCTCATGCCGGGCTCTTCCGTGAAAGATGCACGATGGTTTCGATGTGATAGGTCTGGGGAAACAGATCCACCAAGTGCACCTGCTTCAAGACGTAGCCCGATTGCAAAAATACATTAAGATCACGGGCCAGCGTGGCCGGGTCACAGGAGATGTAGGTGAGGCGGGCTGGAACAAGAGCCGCAAGTTTGCGCGAGACTTCGACTCCTAATCCTGCACGCGGAGGATCAACCACAACCAAATCCAGATTTTTGGATACAGCCGCACTGTTGAGATACGCGGCGGTTGTCAGTCGATGAACGTGAACATTCTGTGGAACATTTTTTCGCAGGTCGTTGAAGGAGGCCGGCGCAACTTCAACCGCCTCAACCCGCTCGAACGTTTTGGCCAGGACAGAGGAAAATAATCCCACGCCGGCGTAGAGGTCCAAGGCCCGCTTGCCTCGCGCCTCGGCGCAAACAATTTCCAGCAGACGTTCGGTAAGAAAACGGTTGGTCTGAAAAAATGACCCCGGACTCACCTGGTAGCGCGCCAGGCGGGTTTCATAGACGAACGGCTCCGGCTGGAAGGAGTATTCCTCTTGCGGCTCGGGCTCCGCTTTCTTCTTTTTTGAATCATCTTTGTTTGAAAAAACAGAAACCGAAGTTATTGCCGGCAAGCGAGAGCGCAGTCTCTCCAGCAGTTTTTCCCAAACTTTTTTCGGCTTGCTCTGGGTTGCGTACAACTCCAGCATTAGTTTGGCATCGCCATGATCGGCAAAGAATTCGATTTCAGAAAGAGGACAATCTGCGAAGACTCCGCTGCGGCCCAGCTCCCAAATTGCCGCAATGGCCCGGTTGATGAGCGGCGAGCTGATGGGGCAGCTCTCCACGGGCAGCAGTTCGTGGGAGTTGTGGCGATAGTATCCGAGGGCAAAGGGGGTGGCTTTGGCTTCAATTTGGGCTTCGGCTTCAATTTGGACTTGAACTTTCATGCGGGTGCGGTTACGGTAACCCCAGGGCGGAGAAGGGTGTACATGAATCTCGCCCTGCCACTTTATTTTTGCTGTGCGCTCGAGGGTCTCGCTTAGAATCTCGCGTTTGATGGCAAGCTGATGAGCGTATTCCGTGTGCTGGTAGTGGCATCCGCCGCAGCGTTGAAAGTAGGGGCAGAGCGGGGCAATACGCTCGGGCGAAGGGGCGAGAACTTTTTCCAGAGCGGCGCGTACGAATCCCGGCTTCTCTTCCACGGCGCGGGCCTCGACCTGCTCGCCCGCTAGAACAAAGGGAACAAAAACGGCTTTGCCGCGCGCTTGTTTGGTCTGCGCTTCTTCGGCGCGCGCTTCGCTCGGATCGATCAGACGAGCTAGACCGTCGCCACCATAAATCAGCTTTTCAATGGTCAACTGCACGCTGACAGATTACACGACGATGCTGCCTCAATAGAGACGTAGCATGCTACGTCTCTAGAACTTGTTTCAAAAATGGCTCGCGGACTGACGAGAGGACAACCTCAAGGGGGTAAAACCCCGCATTTTAAGGCTTTTGCGGCACGGATAAATAGGCTGCGGAAAAACGTTATTTGAGCGCTTCGCTCCGCTGAGCGCTGGCCTGCGGCAGCGAGGAAGTGTTATTTTTCTGCGACTTACGGCACGAGTAAACTCGTGCCCTGATACATGTTTTCATCCACGATGCGTTTTTCCGCAACCTCTAAATCCGTGCCCTGATACAAACCTGTTTTGAAACACACTCTACCAAACATTACATATAAAACAGGCTCAGCCGCGGCAGCTCATACCGCTCAAGCAGACGCTTATGGACATACTGCTTGCGCAACTGCTCCATCTGGCTGCCGCTCATCTTGCCGCGATACGGGGCCATCTCGCGGTCAACTTCGGTCCGCACTTGTAATAAATCGTGCTCCGATTGCGCGGCGGTGAGAGCCGCAAAGATTTTTTCTTCCAGCACGGTCAGCCTTCGCTCCAAATCCTCCAATCGCAAGCTCGTACTTACGTTTTCTAGCAAAGCTGTCATCTGCTGCAAGGAATCGGCGGCTTCTGCCGCTATGGGTTGTACCAAAATGGGAAGCTGGGCGCCACGCTGCCGCAAAATGTCAGTATTGCGCTGCAGAAATGCCCTGATCTCAGCCGGAGTGAATTTGTCATCTCGCCTTGCTGCCCCTTCCTCGGGAGATGCGACGCCTACGGCGGCCTCTTTCATCTCTTCTGTGGCTGCGAGCACAGCCTGCGCGCAGTAGGCCAGACTGTTCACCTTGCGCGTCTTCGTCTTGGTGGGACGCTGGTCGTAACGGTCAAAGGCCTCATCAATACCGCGCAGCACAGCTTCCAGGGGCACGCCGGCATCTTTCCAGGTTTCAATCAGCGCCCAATCCAGGGTGGAGAGCAGCAGAATGCTTCCCCGGCGGCGCTGAAAATGCTCTTCGATTTCCGTGAAGTAGTTGAAATAATTTTCCACGGTGTGAGTCAGGAGGAATTTTTTCTGGGCTTGGCTTGTGCCTGGGCGTTGCGTTCATAGATGATACGCAGGCCTTCCAGGGTCAGCAGGTCATCCACGGCGCTGATGTACTTGGAGCTGGAGCCGATCAGTGCCGCCAAGCCTCCGGTGGCTACGATCTTCGTGCTCGCGCCCAGTTCGGCCACCAGGCGCTCGAGGATGCCATCCACCAATCCCAGGTATCCGTAAAACAACCCGGACTGCATGCTACCCACCGTGGTGGTGCCGATCACCTGCTCGGGCTTGCGGATATCCACGCGCTGCAAGCGCGCTGTGCGCTGGAACAATGCCTCCGCCGAGATCCCGATTCCTGGCGTAATTACTCCGCCCATGTACTCGCCTTTCGCCGAGACTACATCGAAGGTCGTAGCTGTGCCAAAATCCACTACGACGCAGGGACCACCGTATTTCTCAAAGGCGGCCACGCCGTTCACGATGCGATCGGCGCCGACCTCGGCGGGATTCTCGTAGCGCACCGGCATTCCCGTTTTGACACCCGGCTCAACAAACAGAGGAGTGCTGTTGAAGTATTTTTCACACACCTGGCGTAAGGTGGAGTCGAGCGGCGGCACAACGGAAGAAATGATGATGCCGTGCACGGCTGCGACCTCTATCTTTTCCATGGCAAACAGGTTGCGGAAGAGCACGCCGTATTCGTCTACAGTCTGGGTGCGTACCGTGGTCACGCGCCAGTGCGCGCGCAGGGTATCGTGCTTGCCGCCCGTGGCGCTGCGCTCATACACTCCCAGGACCGTGTTGGAATTGCCTACATCAAGAACTAAAAGCATGGTGATCTTAGCCACTCACAGCTCTCACGCTTCCCGAGAGCACAGTTCTAATTCCCTCCGCGGTTTTCACGCACAGAAAGCCGCGCTCATCCAGGCCGTCGGTGATGCCTTCGTAACCGCCGGCTTCGCCGACAACGACATGCTTTCCACGCACATACGAAGAATGCTGCTCAAAGCGCGGCAACAAAGCTCGCAGCCCCTCTTGTGCCAATTGGCGATACTCGCGGTCAAAAAATTGTAGCAGAGCTACGGTCAGCCCGGCCGCATCTATGCGCGTTCCCCTGGCCAGGAAGAGTGAGCTCGCGCTTTCCTGCAATTGCGGCGGAAGACTGGTGTGGTTGACATTGATGCCAAATCCCACTACGATGGCGCCGCCATTGCTGGAGTTCATCTCGGTCAAAATGCCTCCGGCTTTTTTCGCCGGAGCACTCTTTGCCTGTGCTTTCTCCCGGACCAGCAAATCATTGGGCCAGCGCACATCGCAATTCACTCCTGCAACCTGGGATATGGCCTCGGCAGCAGCGATGCCCGCTGCCAACGTGATGCCCAGCACTTCATCCGGCGGCAGATTGGGGCGCAGCAACGCGGAAAGATAAAGTCCGACTCCAGGAGCCGAATGCCAGATGTGCCCGCCGCGTCCGCGCCCGGCGGTTTGCTCGTCGGCGAGGTAGATTGTGCCTTCCGGCAAGTTCGCGCCGGCAGCATCTTTTAACGCTGCATCGGCCAGCAACGCGGAGTTGGTGGAATCAATCGAGCGAAAGCGGTATACGCGCCCGGTGAAGATGGTGCCTTCCAGCAGTCTTCCCAGGGCCGCATCCATCGCAGCGCATTCGCGATTAAAAACTGCCACTACAACAGCATAAATGAAGCCGGAAGATGTAGCACAATGCGAGAGAGCCCCCATCAAAGACAATTCCACCACGGGCACAGAGAAACCAGAGTTATCCGCGCGGCGGTTGCCGGCTTTATTTCGCCGTCGGCGCCAACGGTCTCACCGCTTCCACGATGAGGGTGATCTTCACATCATCGCCCACCATGGGTCCGGCTTCGATCATCTTGTTAAACGTGAGGTGGTAATCCTGGCGGTTGATCTGAATACTGGCTTCAGCGCCCAAGTGCTCTGAATTGCCCAGGCGAACTTTTCCGTTAATGGTAAAAGGCAATTCGATCTCTTTAGAAACATCTTTGATGGTCAACGTTCCTACGGCGACCAAGCCGTTGGGCGTTTTCTTGACCTGCTTGCTCTCAAAGGTGATGGTGGGGTACTTGGCGGTATCGAGGAAGTTGGGACCGCGCAGGTCGTCATCACGGTGGCTGTTATCGGTGTTGATGCTGACCGCCTGAATGGTGACCTTGACCGAAGACTTGGTCACATCCTTGTCATCGTAGACGATGGTACCGTCAAAATCGGTGAAGCGGCCGGGTACGGAGCTGATGACCAGATGCTTTACCGAAAAGCCGACTGTGCTGTGGACTTTATCAATCTTGTATTCATCGGCGGCAAACGCCAAGGTGGAGAGCAACAGTGCTGCCGTCAAAACCAGCGCAGATTTCCGTATGTTCATGGATTTATCCTTATGTTCTTGAAATTGGCCAGACAGACATTTTAGACGCTGCAGGGCTGCTTCGGTTGCAAAGCATTTTAGCTCAGGGGCATGAAAGTTTCACAAAAATGCTCCCCGCAGGCTTACAACTATTACTGCCTGCGGGGAGCGCAGGGGAGAGCTTCGTCGATCTGATATCACGGCGTAGACGGCTCTGGGGAAGGCTGCTTAGATTGCGATGTCAGCGCTGTTGCAGCCGGCCCTGCCAGTTGTTTTACCTGGTCCATGAGCTTGTTGATTCCTTTGTCGAAGTTCTTATCGCGGTTGCCTTTGCGCAGCGCCGGATCGAGGTGCTCAGCCAATGCCCAAAGCACCACGCGGGTCTTGGGATCATAAATTGTCAGTTCGAACCTGGGTACTCCCTCGCGTTCACCCAGGTAAATATCACCGGCATGGATCTCAAAAATCAGGTCCGCATCGGCGGGAGCAGACACCAGCTCATAGTGTCCCCAATCTTTCATGTCGGCATAGAACTCGTCATAAAAGCGGTTGGGGCCTCCACTGAACAAAAATTTGGCGTACCAATCCTCCAGCTCTCCGCCGGCGTTGGAGATAAACACCCTTTTCGCCGCCTGGATTTGCACGGGCAGTGGGGCCGGTTTCACCATAATGCTCGGAGTTGGTGGCGGCGTTGGCGTCGAAGTTGAGTCCTCCGCTTGAGCTGCCGCAGGCAACGCTGAGATGCACAGCAATGCCATCATGCAGATCAGGCCGAATATCTTTGGTGGAATAGCGCGGAACATATTTTTTTCCTCTTCTTTGTTTTCTTTACATCTTCTCTCTGCTTACGGCTTACCTGTTGCTGCATTGTTCGACGGGATCTTGGGTACAGTTATTTTGGCATTCACGGTTCCGATGGCCCCGGTGTTGTTGTCGCGCGCCAGCAGCTTGAGCTGGTAGCTTCCTGCGGGCAGTTCAAGGCTCTGCGTGCAGGGAAACCCGTTTTGGGAAACCCACTTGAACCACTCAGGCTTCAGGGACGCCAGATAAGTATTGGCGCTGGCTTTCACCACCTCGCCCTTCTCGGTGAAGGCTTGCGCTATGCAATCAACACTGGCGTGCTCCAGGCCGTCGTCTCCGTGCTGGAAGTCCAGACCCTGCGCGTTAATGGCATATAGCACGCTGACTTTATTCTGGGTTTGCGGAGAAGGCGGCGTCACCGCGGCATAGATGGTGAGCATGGTTTCCACCGGAGTACTCAGATTCAGTGCCCGGTGCAGATCGGTATCCTGCATTGCAGCAGGCTTAGAGGTATAGGTCTCGGGATCAAGGGCAACGTAGCCGGGCCGGTGCCGCAAGGTGATCCCTGGACGGTTGACTTTCACCTCAATCCGGCGGAAGGACCCGTTCCAATACTTGTTGTCGGGATAGTATCCAAGCACGTAGTACGTTGAGCCATCGTTAACGCCATCGCTGATCGCCTTGGCCAGATCATTGCGGCTGTAATAGGCCTTGCCGCCGGTGCGCGCAGCGAGATCATCCATTTGATGATAGAGCGATTGAAGATAGGGCCCGTCACGAAACAGTGCCGGCCCCCGGAGTTGGTAGCCGGAGTCGAAAGGGTCACCTCCAAAACCTCCGAACCCACCAAACGAACCATTCGACGCAGAAAAAGGAGACCCGCCCGATTGAGCGGTAAAGGGCTGTGGAACCCCCGGCACGCCTCTTGGATCCACGGGATAAACCGCAACCTGAGAATCGATCATAGCTTCAGCAGTCTTACTCGTCTC
>DATHMF010000024.1 GCA_035487355.1 Terriglobales bacterium
ATCTACGGCCTGCCGCCCCAGGAGATGGAATTCGTGCGCTTATATGGCGACGAAGTCGGCCGTGTTGAAATCATGAAGGTGGATGGCCAAAAAATTGTGCGCACCGAGAAAGAAGTGGAAGTGGAACACTCCGGCATGGCCCAGCCTAAAACCAATGAGCCCGAGCCTGCACTGGGCGAAGCCGGACAGCCCGGCGCCCCGTCGTTGCGCCGTCCTGGTGAAGCTCTGCCCAACGACAGCGATGACCAGCAACAGGTAGTACACAAGACCATTGGGCTGCCTCATCCTACACAGGGACCGGTACCGGGCTCCGATATCCCTGAGCCGCAAACACCGCAACCCCAACCACAGCAGCAACCACCACCACTGCCTCACTTTTTGAACTGACGACGCATGTTGGTGGTGGAAGGGTGTGTGAGAACTACCGTGGAAGAGCACGGCTTTCAGCCGTACGTTAAGGGCCACAAAAAAACCTGGGCTTTAGCCCCGGCATATAAATGCCATCTTTGCACACCCCCGCTCCTCAGCTTAAACTTAAATTGTGAAGATAGCCCTAGGACAAATTAATCCCACGGTTGGCGATTTCTCCGGCAACGCGCAAAAAATCATTGATTACTCCCGCCAAGCGCTCACCGCCGGGGCCGGCCTGATCGTTTTTCCCGAAATGAGTGTCTGCGGATACCCAGCGCGCGATTGGGTTGAAAAACCAGCCTTTGTTGCCAAGAGCCGGGAGACTGTCGAGCGCATTGCCTCTGAGACGCAGGGCATCGCCGTGATTTGCGGTTTGGTGACACCTACCAATTCCGATACCGGTAAAACCGTCATGAACTCAGCCGCGTTTTTGCGGAACGGCAAGGTAGAGTTCGTTCAATCGAAGATGCTGCTGCCCACCTACGATGTCTTTGATGAGCTGCGCAACTTCGCTCCTGCACGCGAACAATCTCTGCTTCAGTTCTGCGGCAGACAGATCGCCCTGACCATCTGTGAAGATGCCTGGAACGACAAACAATTCTGGAACCGGCAGTTGTACCGGGTGGATCCGGTCGAGCAACTCATGCGTGCCGGCGGAAATTTTGTTTTGAACATTTCAGCTTCGCCGTTCTGGGTAGGGAAGCGCGAGTTGCGCTGCAAGATGCTGCAAGCCATTGCGCGCGAGTATAAGTCGCCGGTTGCCATGGTGAACCAGGTGGGCGGCAACGATCAACTAATTTTTGATGGATCGAGTCTTGTCATCGGCCCCGATGGCGCCGTCATTGCGCAGGCCAAATCCTTTGAAGAAGACTTGATTTTCTTCGATCCCAACACTTCGTCGGGAGATCATCACGAGCAGATCGAAGGCATCGAGGCCAGTGCCCATGCAGCGCTCGTTTTGGGAGTCCGCGATTACGTCCGCAAGTGCGGCTTCCAGCGTGTCATCATCGGTCTGAGCGGAGGCATTGATTCCGCGCTTACCGCCGCTATCGCAGTGGAAGCTCTGGGACCGGAAAATGTGATGGGCGTGGGCATGCCTAGCGCCTACTCGTCGCAGGGCAGCATCGATGATAGCCGCGAGCTTGCAGCCAACCTTGGCATCCGTTTTGAAGTGTTGCCGATAAGCAGCATCTTTAATGCATTTCGTGAAACACTCAAGCCCCTGTTTGCTGGACGTCCGGAAGATGTGACCGAAGAGAATATTCAGGCTCGCATCCGTGGAAACCTGCTGATGGCTCTCTCCAATAAATTTGGATCGCTGGTGCTGAGCACGGGAAACAAGTCTGAGATCGCGGTAGGATACTGCACGCTCTACGGAGATATGGCCGGCGGTCTGGACGTTCTCGCCGACGTCCCCAAGACGATGGTGTATCGTCTCTCTCATTACGTTAACTCGCGCCGTTTGGTCATCCCCAAATCTACGCTGGAAAAGCCGCCCTCAGCCGAGCTGCGGCCTGACCAGAAAGACAGCGATGCGCTGCCGGCATACGATGTTCTGGACGCAATCCTCGAAGACTATATTGAAGACAACAAAACTGCCGCCCAGATTGCCGAAGCACATAAGTTCGATATCAAGTTTGTGCAGAAGATCATCAGCATGGTTGAGCGCAACGAGTTTAAGCGCCAGCAGGCCGCCCCCACGCTCAAGATTTCAGAAAAGGCTTTTGGTTTAGGACGCCGTTTCCCAATTGCAGCCAAAATTCAGATATAAAAATAAAACCAGTACAATCACAATATGGCTTCATCTACAGAAAAAAGCAGCCGTGCGCTGAGTGGAAAGTCTGTGTTAATCACCGGCGCTGCCAAGCGCATTGGCCGCACTTGTGCTCTGGCCATAGCGGAAGCTGGCGCGGATGTGGCGATTACCTACCTGCGCTCGCGTACCGAGGCGCAAAAAACGGCGCGAGAAATTGCTCAGCATGGCGTGCGTGCACTGGCCATACGGTGCGACGTCCGCGAAGAAAGCAGCGTGAAAGCGGCGGTCAAAGAAGTAATTGTGGAACTCGGCCGGCTCGACGTGCTGGTTAACAACGCCGCTTTTTATGAGACTGCCGAAGTTGACGAGATTACTATCGAGCAATGGGACAACATGTTTGCCACCAACACGCGTGGCCCCTTTTTGTTTTCCCGTGCAGCGGCGCCCGAATTGCGCAAGCGCCGTGGACGCATCATTAATATTGGCTCGCTCGGCGGGCTGCGTCCCTGGACCTCGCACGCGCACTACTGCGAGTCGAAGGCTGCTCTGCATATGCAGACCCGCGTCCTGGCCAAGTCATTTGCGCCAAACATCGCCGTAAACTGCGTCGCCCCCGGATTAATTGATTCCGGCGAAGAAAGTTCCAACGCCTTTATGAAAAAGATGGCAGTCAAGACTCCCATGCGCCGCAACGGCACTGCGGCCGACGTCGCCGCTGCGGTGCTAATGATGGCACTCGCCCCGCACTTCGTTACGGGACAAATTCTCGCCGTGGATGGTGGTTTGGAGTTGGTGTGAGGTCAGAAGCCGATATCTGAGCGCAAGTAGAGACGTAGCATGCTACGTCTCTACGCAATGGCTAGTACTCTATCGTCCGCTCGATTGCACTCATGATCTTCTCAACCGATGGCATGTAGAACTTCTCCAGCGGCGCGGCAAAGGGAATTGCGGGGACATCAGGTGCGGTCACGCGTGCGATGGGGGCATCGAGGCAATCGAAGGCTTCTTCCGCAACGATGGCTGAAATCTCCGAACCAATGCCGAGCGTGCGGTGATCTTCCTGCACGATCACCAGCCGGCTGGTTTTCGCCACCGATTCCAGGAAGCTGTCTTTATCAATCGGAGACAGCGTGCGCAGGTCAATCACTTCCACGCTCACGCCTTTTTCCTGCATTTTTTCCGCCGCCTGCAGAGTGAGCTGCATGGTGTAGCCGTAAGAAACTGCGGTGACATCTTTGCCCTCGCGGCGCACAATGGCCTTTCCAATGGGCACAACGAAGTCGTCTTCGGGAATCTCTTCTTTCATCGAGCGGTAGAGCTTCTTGTGCTCAAAATAAATTACGGGATTGTCGTCGCGGATCGCGGCTTTCAGCAACCCCTTGGCGTCGTACGGAGTCGAGGGCGCCAGCACAATCAGCCCGGGCTCGTGGATGAACCATGTTGTATTGGTCTGCGAGTGATACAGCCCACCGCTTACGCCTCCGCCATAACAGACGCGCAGCGTGATCGGGCATGTCTGCGTGCCGGCGCTGCGATAGCGTAGCTTGGCGGCCTGTTGTGTAAGGGCGTCCATGGCTGGCGTGATGAAATCGGAAAATTGAATTTCCGGCACCGGCCTCATGCCCACCATGGCCGCGCCGATGGAAGAGCTGACAATAATGCCTTCCGCCAGCGGAGAATCAATCACCCGCTCCGGGCCAAACTCCTCGAGCAGACCTTTGGTCGCTTTGAAGGCGCCGCCCATGACGCCCACGTCTTCGCCGATGATGTACACGCGCTCATCGCGCCGCATCTCTTCCGTCAGGGCGGTGTTGATCGCGTCAATATAAGTCGAAAGTGCCATTTTGTATGAGTTCCTTATTATTTTTACTTATTCGCGGGTGTGGTTGCCGAACTGGTCCAGGTCTTGCGATTCAGCTCGCGCTCGCGGATGCTGAAGCTGTACACATGGTCCAAACACTCTTCCGGCTCGGCGTAAGGTGACTTCTCGGCAAACTCCACCGCTTCATCAATTTCTTGGTTGAACTGCTGCAGCAGCTCTTCCTTCCACGAATCGGACCAGAGGTTATGCTTGGCCAGATAGCGTTCCATAAAGGGAATAGGATCTCTGGATTTCCAGTACTCGATTTCCTCAGGTGGGCGATAGGTGCCGGGATCAATCATGGAGTGGCCGTACCAGCGGTAAGTCTTGCATTCAATCAGGGTCGGTCCGCCTCCGGTACGGGCTCGATGGATGGCCTCGCGGGCGACCCGGTAAACAGCCACGACGTCGTTGCCATCCACCGTAATTCCGGGGAAGCCGTAGGCCTGGGCCTTGATGCTCAGGTCTTCCACCGCTGTCTGCTGCTTCAGGCTCACCGACTCCGCCCATAAATTATTCTGCACGATGTAAACAATGGGCAGCTTGTACACTCCGGCAAAATTCAGCGCCTCATGCCAGAATCCGAGACTGGTTGATCCGTCGCCGGAAAGCGCCATCACAATGTTGGGCTTCTTCTGCATCTTGTAAGCGTGGGCAATGCCGGTACCGATGTTCAGTTGCGCCGCAATGGTTGAAGATGGAGTGATGACATTCAGCGGGGCGTAGCCGCAGTGCGCCGGTGACGAGCGTCCCTGGTCGGGGCTGGTTTTGCGCGCATATAGTTGTGCGTATAAAAACTTGAGCGGCGTGCCTTTCAGGATGTGGGAGCTGAAATCTCGATGAGAGGGGGCGATATAGTCGGCTTCTTCCAGGTCAATAGTAGTGCCGACTGTGGTGGCTTCCTGCCCCACCGCGGGATAATAGTTCCCGGAATATCGGCCTTGCTTGAAAAGAGTGCGCGCCTTTTCTTCGACCGTACGGCACTTCAGCATGTAGGAATACAAACGCTTCAGAATTTCCGGACTCAGCGGAGCGGCGCCGTTGCCGCTTCGAGAGTTAGGTTCGGTTTCGAGCGCCAGGGGGCGCTCCTTGGTCTTGGTAGCCATATTGATTGATTTGCCTCGAAGCTATTATTTTAACTCATTCCCTGAAACTGAGACAAAACCGCCATCGCAGATAGTGGTACGGTTTGAGTTCGCTAAGAACTAAGATTCAATACTTTGTTCATCCGATGCAAGCTTTTTTGGGGTAGAAGCGGTAACGCGCAGCTTTTGCTGGCGGACGGCAACCTGTTCCGCCGTGGCGGCAACAGGTCACTGGTAACTAATCACTTTTCAACAAAAATGTGGATAAGCTTGTGGAAAAGGACGGAATATCGCAACCAAGTGAAGACAGGTCAAGCTTTTTTGCTCTTTGCACATCTTTGGGTGAAACTAAAGTACGAAACCTATGCCGGGCAAAATCCGCATTGATAAATTACTTTTCGAGCGTGGCATCACGCCTTCGCGCGAGCGAGCGCAGGCCCTGGTTCTTGCCGGTAAGGTGATGGTCAACCAGCAGAAGGTCACCAAGCCGGGCACATCCGTTGCCGCCGATGCCGAGATCAGGCTTCTGGGAGAAGACCAGCGCTACGTCAGCCGCGGAGGCATCAAATTAGAAGAGGCCCTCCGCCACTGGCAGATTGAGGTAAACGGTAAAGTCTGCCTGGATATCGGCGCTTCCACCGGAGGTTTCACCGATTGTCTCCTGCAGCACGGCGCCGCTCGTGTCATCGCGATTGACACCGGCTACGGACAAATAGATGTTCGCCTGCGTAGCGATCCGCGCGTTCGTCTCCTGGAGCGCACCAACGCGCGTTATCTTACGCAAGAACAGGTTGGAGAAAGTGCAACCTTCGCCGCCATGGATGTATCCTTTATCTCTGCTACACTCGTTCTCCCCGCGGTTGTGAATGCGGCCCATCCCAGTGAGCTGGTGGTCTTGGTGAAGCCGCAGTTCGAAGTTGGACGCGAGCAGGTAGGCAAGGGCGGGATCGTTCGCAACCAGCAGGCTCGCCATGCCGCGGTTGAAAAAGTGAAGAACGCGGTCTCGGAATTGGGCGGCGCTGAGATCGAAGTGATCGAATCGCCAATTCTCGGCGCGGAAGGAAATCAGGAATTTTTATTACATGCGCGATTTTAACCAGGGAGCCACAACAAATTTGAGCACTGCAAAAAAGGTCGCGATCATCTCCAAGCCCGGCAAGCCAGAGCTGGCCGCCATTCTTCCAACTCTGCTGCAATGGCTGCGGGCGCACGAATACGAAGCGCTCATAGATACTCATACATCCGTGCACCTGAAGGGTTGTAAGCTGGTCGAGCGCGAAGAAATTGCAGCGCAGAACCCCACTTTTGTGATTGTCTTAGGCGGAGACGGCACATTGCTTGCAGCCGCTCGCGCTCTAGCTCACGCCAAGATACCAATCCTCGGCGTGAATCTGGGCTCCCTTGGATTTCTCACCGAAGTTGCTTTGGAAGATCTTTACCCCACGCTGGAAGCTGTCCATGAGAACCGCTGTGGTACGGAGCGGCGCACCATGTTGCATTGCCAACTCATGCGCTCGGGTAAATGCATTGCCGAGTACAGCGCGCTGAACGATGTAGTTGCGGGCAAGGGCACCATCGCGCGTATGGCCGATTTTGATCTGTTTATGAACGGGGTTTTCATCAGCAATTACAAAGCCGACGGCCTGATCCTTTCAACCCCGACAGGTTCCACGGCCTATTCGCTCGCTTCTGGAGGTCCCATCCTCGCGCCCGATGTGGATGGATTCGTGATTACTCCAGTCTCTCCGCATTCACTCACGAATCGTCCCTTGGTGGTGCGTGATAGCGGACAATTTGAAATCGTGGTGAAGACCACTCCTGCGGAATCTTATTTAACCGTGGATGGACAGGTAGGCACGCACCTGCGCGCCGGCGACCGCGTGACCTGTAAAAAATCTGACGATCATGTAATCCTGCTGCGCCTGAAAAACAAAAATTTCTTTGACGTACTGCGCACCAAGTTGAAATGGGGAGAACGCTGAAAATTATTGTTAACAAAAGAGGCATCCTATAAAGCGTCTCAAGGAGCTTTCAGCTAAAGGCCTAAAAGCTAAGAGCTAACAGCTAAATATGAAAAGCATCCATAATCTCCAATTCTTTCTTTGTATATTTCTCCTCATGGCTGCTTCCGGTCTTCACGCGCAAACCCAGCCCGCTGCCAGCCTTATCATCACCAACGCAAAAGTTTGGACCGTAGATAAGCAGCATCCCACAGCCGAGGCGGTTGCCGTTGTCGCCGACCGCATCGTCGCCGTGGGCAGCAACGCGGAAATTGACCGATGGCGCGGTCCGCAGACAAAAATTCTGGACGCCGCCGGCAAACTTCTGCTCCCTGGATTTAATGACGCCCACGTACATTTTGTGGATGGCGGCGCCCAGCTTGACCAGGTGCAGTTGAGCGACGCCACTTCTGAACAGGAGTTTGTGAACCGCATTGCGGCTCAGGTGAAGAAGACGGGGAAGGACGAGTGGATATTAGGCGGTGATTGGGACGAAACCCGGTGGAGCCCGGCTGAGCTTCCCACCCACAGTTCCATTGATTCCGTCAGTCCTGATACGCCGGTTTTCATCAACCGTCATGACGGACACATGGCGCTGGCCAATTCATTGGCGATGAAATTAGCTGGCGTTACTGCTAAAACTCCAGATATTCCCGGCGGCGTCATCGTGCGCGATGCCGATGGCAATCCCACCGGAATCTTCAAAGACGCCGCCATGCAGTACATCCGCAAAGCCATTCCTGCCATGACGCGTGAGCAGCGTCTGCGCGCGATCAAGCGCGCCATGGACTACGCCGCCTCGGTTGGAGTTACCAGCGTGCAGCACATGAACCCTCCCTACGAGGACGTGGCCGCCTACTCCGAATTGGCCGAGCGCGGCGAGTTGACCACCCGCATCTATGCAGCGCCCATGGAAACCGGCTGGGAAGACTTTGCCAAGATCGGTCTCCGCCACGCCTGGGGTTCAAGTTATCTCAGGCTGGGCGCGATCAAGGGATATGCCGACGGCTCCCTCGGCTCCAGGACCGCATATATGTTTGAGGGCTTTACCAACGATCCTAAGAACCATGGAATCCTCTCCGGCGAAATGCACCCTGTGGAAGCGATGCGTGACCGGCTGACCAAAGCCGATGCTGCCGGGCTGCAGATTTGTACGCATGCTATTGGCGACCAGGCGATCTCCATCGTGCTCGATATGTATGACCACATCACAAAAACCAACGGCGAACGTGACCGCCGCTTGCGCGTTGAACATGCGCAACACATGGCCGCAAAAGATTTTGACCGCTTTGCGAAACTGAAAGTCATAGCTTCTGTGCAACCCTACCAGGCAATTGATGATGGCCGCTGGGCTGAGCCGTTCCTGGGCCACGACCGCGCCAGCCGTACTTATGCTTTTCGCACCTTTCTCGATCATGGTGTGCGCCTCGCCTTCGGAACAGATTGGGACGTAGTGCCGCTTGATCCAATTCTTACGGTCTACGCCGCCGTGACTCGGTCGACGCTCGATGGCAAGCATCCCGATGGATGGTTCCCCGAGCAGAAGCTGACTGTTGCTGAAGCCGTGGATGCCTACACCATGGGCTCAGCATACGCAGAATTTCAGGAAAAAGAAAAAGGATCAATCACACCCGGCAAACTCGCCGACATGGTGATTTTGAGTGATGACATTTTCAAGATTCGCCCAGAGCTGATCCGCAACGTGAAGGTGGAAACCACAATCGTCGGCGGAAAAGTTATCTACGGCGGCCCACCCGCACAGTAAACGACTAGAACTGGGTCGGCAAACGAACTCTTCCTCCCCCTTAGTGATAAATCCCCGGCGCCTCGTGTCCGAGTTTCTGTACATACTCGACATACGACCCCGGATACACCTGGGGATCGCGGTCCGTGCCGCTCTCACCTCCCAGCTCCAGGACGCGTGAGCCCAGACCTCGCAGAAACATGCGGTCGTGGGAGACGAAGATCATGGTGCCTTCAAAGTCTTTGAGTGCTTCGACGAGCATCTCCTTGGTGGCCAGGTCGAGGTGGTTGGTGGGCTCATCGAGCACAAGAAAGTTTGGCGGGTTGTAAAGCATGCGGGCTATGGCGAGCCGCGATCTTTCGCCGCCCGAGAGCGCCCGGATTTTCTTCTCCACATCGTCTCCCGAAAACTGGAACGCTCCGGCGAGCGTGCGTAGCGAGCCCAGGCTGTCTTGGGGAAAATCTCTCTGCAGTTGTTCGATGATGGTCAGGTCGGGATCGAGCACGTCGAGCGATTGCTGCGCAAAATATCCCATGTTGAGGCTGGCCCCCAGCCTGACGCTCCCGGCATCCGGCGTAGTCGCGCCGGCAATCATCTTGAGCAGGGTAGTCTTGCCCGCGCCGTTTCTGCCCATCACCGCCCAACGTTCTCCGCGGCGGATAATGAGATTAAAGCCCTCGTAGATCACGCGCTCGCCGTAGCGCTTGTGCAGGTTCTCGATAATCGCCACCTGCTCGCCCGAGCGCGGCGGAATACGAAACTCGAACTTCACCACCTGCCGTTTCTTCGGCAGCTCGATCTTCTCGATCTTATCCAGCGCCTTGATGCGGCTCTGCACCTGGGCTGCTTTGGCCGCGTGGGTCCGGAAGCGGTCAATAAATCGCTGCTCTTTGGCCAGCATGGATTGTTGCCGCGCGAACGCCGCCTGCTGGTTGGTCTCGCGGATGGCGCGCTCGCGCTCGTAAAAGTCGTAATTACCGGAGTAGACGATGATCTCACCCGAATCTATCTCGGCAATCTTGGAGACCAGACGGTTCATGAACTCGCGGTCGTGCGAGGTCATGAGCAGTGCGCCCGGGAATGACTTGAGAAACTGCTCCAGCCAGATGATGGACTCGATATCCAGGTGGTTGGTGGGTTCATCCATCAGCAGCACATCGGGCCGTCCGAGCAATACGCGCGCCAGCGCAACGCGCATCTTCCAACCGCCGGAGAGTGCGCCCACATCGCCGTCAATCTGGTCATCCTTGAAGCCCAGGCCATGCAGCACCTCGCGGGCTTGCGCCTCGAGCGCATAGCCGTTGAGATGCTCGTATTCCTCTTGTACTTCGCCAAAGCGCGCCAGAATGCGGTCCATATCATCGGCTCTTTCGGGGTCCGCCATCGCCCGATGCAGATCCTCGAGTTCGTGGTGAAGATCGCCGACTCGCCCACTGCCGGCGATGGCCTCATCGAGGACCGAGCGGCCCTTCATTTCCTCCACATCTTGACGAAAGTAGCCGATCGTTACCTTCTTGGGAACCGAGACCTCACCTTCATCGGGGGTCTCCTCACCAACGACCATGCGGAAGAGGGTCGTTTTGCCGGCGCCGTTGGGGCCGACCAGACCGACCTTCTCGCCAGGGTTCAACTGAAAGGAAGCGTCAACAAAGACCAACTGTTTACCATACTGCTTATTAATATTCGAAAAAGAGATCATCCGAAAACAAAACTACCAGAATTCAACCGGGTTGTCGTGCATAGGGCTAAATGATCTAAAATTCATCTGCTGCTTAAATTAGTTGGCCCAATAGTTAATAAAAGGAGTCCGCACACTCTCATGCACCGCCTCGTCCCATTCCTTCTTGCTCTCTCGATTGCCGTCTCCCCATTTGCCCAAGCCCAAAACCAAGACAAAGACCAATCGAAAGACCTGCCAACCTCATGGGTTGACAAAGATACCGGCCATCGCCTCCTCCGTCTCACCAACGAGCCGGGCTCTTCGGGCTTCTATTTCAACGTCAACGCCTACACCCCCGATGGCAAACAGATGGTCTATAGCGCGCCCGACGGCATCCACGTTCTTGACCTTGCTACCCTCAAAACCCGCCTGCTCGTTCCCAACCCGCCACGTCCGGCTGACGCCACCCCTGGCACCAGAAGCAACTTCCGCAACGGCGTGCATGCCATCGTCGTCGGCAGAAAAACTAACTCTGTCTTCTTTTCGAAGTTCGATGTGGCCACCAGATTAAGCACGATCTACAAGGCCGACATATCCACAGGTGAAGTGACGAAACTCGTCACGCTTCCTCCGCGCGCCAGCGTTGTGACCATCAACGCGGATGAGACACTAGGCGCCGGCACTTATACCGAAACCGAGGAGGGCGCTGCGCAAGAATACAATCGTCCGCAGATTGCTCTGCCTGCATCTGGCGTAGAGAACGCTCAGCCACAGGCCGGTAACCTTCTCCAGCCCGAGGGCAAGGGAGCGATGATGGAGCGCCGCCTGGCCGCACGCATCCCGCTCGTCCTCTATACCATTAACCTTGAGACCGGCAAGGTCACTATTCTCCTTCACTCCACCGATTGGGTTAATCACCTGCTCTTTTCTCCCACCGATCCGGCTTTGCTCATGTATTGCCACGAAGGCCCCTGGCAAAAAGTTGACCGTATCTGGATGATCCATACCGACGGCACGCAAAACGTACTCATCCACAAGCGCAACATGGCGATGGAAATCGCCGGCCACGAGTTCTGGGGTCTCGATGGCAAGACCATCTGGTATGACTGGCAGTACCCCAAGGGCGAAGACTTCTTTCTCGCCGGCTACAATCTTGAAACCCACAAGCGGGTTGCCTACCATATGCAGCGCAACGAGTGGTCCATTCACTTCAACCTCACCCAGGGCGAGACCCTGTTTACCGGCGACGGCGGCGACCCAGGCCAGGTAGCAAAGGCCCCTGATGGCGAGTGGATCGAACTCTTCCACCCTCAGATGCTCAACGTCTCCGGCATTAACGGGCCTGACTCTTGGCAACCCGGAGTCTTTCACTCCGAACACCTTGTCAACATGTCTCACCACAACTATCGCCTTGAGCCCAACGTCCGCTTCTCGCCCGATAAGAAGCTCGTGATCTTCACCAGCAACATGTTTGGCCCCAGCTACGTTTTCGGCGTTGAAGTCGAGAAGGCCACCGATCCAAAGGCCTCTGACATCCGTTCCACGCCGGATCTCGCAGCTCAGTTCTCGCTCGCCAAACCACCTCCCACGCCCAACGATAAGTAAACGCATGGGCAGTATTCGGATGCGTGACATAGTGCACGCGCTCGCACGGAGGGATATACTATGCGACGGCTTGCAGGCATAACTGCAACACACCAGGGGGCAAATTATGGCGACGAATCGGCGTGACTTCATCAAAACAACGGGGAAAGCAATAACCGTGGGCGCGGCTACGCTTGCGCTGGGTGGGAAGATACTCGGGGCGAACGATCGTGTTCGCGTGGCGGTTTGCGGGGTGCGAGGCCGCGGCAACGACCACATCCACGGGCTGGCGCGTCTTCCCGGAACAGAGATTGCCGCGCTTTGCGATGTGGATGAAAGCGTGTTGAACCAGCGCCTCGGCGATGTAGAGAAGCTGGGGTCGGCCAGGCCAAAAGGCTACGGTGATGTTCGCAAGCTGCTTGAGGATAAAGATATTGACGCCATCACAATCGCCGCGCCCAATCACTGGCACTCGCTCATGGCCATCTGGGCCTGCCAGGCGGGGAAAGACGTGTACGTGGAAAAGCCCTGCTCGCATAATTTTTTTGAAGGCAGGCAACTGGTACGTGCGGTAAAGAAGTACAACCGAATTTGCCAGCACGGCAGCCAGGCCAGATCCAGCCCATCTACGCAGGAAGCCATTCAGCGGCTGCGCGACGGTACGATCGGCGATGTTTACCTGGCCCGCGCGCTTTGCTACAAGTGGCGGCAATCCATCGGGCGCACTTCGGTGGAACCTGTTCCCGCCGGGGTCAACTATGATCTATGGACCGGCCCCGCCCCGCTGAAGCCGTTTACCCGCAATCGCTTTCACTACAACTGGCATTGGATCTGGGATACAGGCAACGGCGAAGTCGGCAACCAGGCAATCCACGAAATTGATATTGCGCGCTGGGGCTTGGGTGTGCGCTTCCCGGTGTCTGTCTCCGCCATGGGCGGACACTTTATGTTCGATGACGACCAGGAGACACCCAACGTCCTGAATGCTACCTTCTATTTCGATGGTCCGGACGGCAAGGGCAGGATGATGGAACTCGAAATCCGGCACTGGATCACCAATCACGAGGCGGAGATTGGCAGCGGTGCTTACGGGGCCAGTGGTGTGCCTGCCGCGGGATTGAGCGCCGGATCAACCAAAAAGTCTGGCAGCGCACAATCCCTGGGGCCCAAGGATGCAAGGACGAACACCATCGGCAACCTCTTCTATGGATCCAACGGCTATCTTGCCATCGAAGGCTACGATGCCTACAAGACTTGGGTAACCGATCAGGTCGAACCCGGGCCCTCCGGCAGGGGTGCTGGCGACCACTTTGCAAATTTCATTGATTGCGTTCGCAGCCGCCGCGTCGAAAATATTCATTGCCCGATCGAAGAAGGCCATCTCTCGACGACACTGGTGCATCTGGCCAATGCTTCGTACCGTCTGGGACGTACGCTGCGATTCGATCCCGTGCAGGAGCAGGTCATTGGAGACGATGAAGCCAACCGTCTCCTGCGCGGCAGTTATCGCGCACCGTATGTTGTGCCCGAGGAGATTTGAGCTGCTGATCCGCGTCCAAGGCGGACTTTCGGAAGATTGTGGGCCCCCCACTTGCTAGCAAGTAGGGGGAGTGCCCAAAAACGCGTCTGACCCGCGTCATTACTGGTGAAAATCGATCTGGTGTGGGGGACTAGCTGCTAGTAGCGGTCCTCAGTTGTCAGTCCTCGGTTGTCAGTCCTCAGCAAATCAACCGCAAAAGGCTTTCGCCACGGATTGACGCGAACAGAGGCAGATTTTCGGAAGTATTACTCCCCCACCCCCCATTACTTGGAGTAGTCCAAGCATTGATAAATCACTATAATTCAATGACATACAGAGAGGGCGGAGTAGTTCTCAAATAGGCATTCGTAAGCTCCATTAAAGACAGCTCCAAGTTGCAAGTTCCAAGGTCCAAGGTCAAATACAGTACTCAGTTGTCAGTACTCAGAAAAAACAACTGCAAAACCTTTCGCCACGGATTAACATGGATCAACACGGATTTTCGGACGATTTGGGGGAACCCCATCCCACTTGCCAGCAGGTGTTTTTGAGTACCAAAATACGTCTGACCCGCGTCAACACTGGCGAAAATCGGTTCGGAGCGGGTGACTTGCTGGCGGTCCTCAGTCCTCGGAATCCCGAGTCGCACAGAATTTTCAAAGAACTAAAGGGTTTATGAAACCCCGCATTCTTAAATGCTGTTAAACACACTTCCATGCCAATGATGGCCCGCGATTTCCAGGAAATCAATGATTTGATGCCAGATTGGTGCCACTTTAACCGGTCGTGGCCGTTTTCGCCAGGCGCGCCTGGGTAGCGTCGTAGCTCTCGCCATAAATCGACGGCACTTTGGCGCCCATGGGCCGCAGGTATACCGAAAGCTGTCCACGATGGTGGATCGTATGGTTCAGGCTGACCTGGACATAGCCCACGGCCGGAAGTTGGAACAGGCCGCGAAAATCAATGAGTTTAGCCAATTGCTCACCACTGAGCTGCTCTATCGGTTGCAGGTTCTCGGCAAACATCGCATCAAACCAAGCGGCAATCTCGGCGGAGTTGCGGACGGAGTCAGGCCGCGGGATCGGGCTGAAGTCAAAGGCTCCCGTACAAATGCCGCGCAGGAAACGCTTTTCAGCGGCAACAATGTGCCAGGCCAACTCCAAGGCACTCTTGGAAACGGCATCCGGGCGATAATCGCCTTTATCCAAAGGAATAGCTTCAATCACCTTCTTGGTGACGCTGTGCTCGGTCTTGAGCGTAGGTAGCGCACGACCCAGCAGAAACTTGGCTTGATCAGGTGTGATTTGTGGAGAGGACATGATTGGATTTCCTTTCAGTTGTCCGAACCATTTTACCGCAGAGAAATAATTGGTGATGAGTCCCCGCCGCAAGCGTCATGCAACGGGATTTTAAATCCGCGACAATCCGCGTAATCCGCGGTAGGCTTTTGCTACCCCTCCAGCGCCAACAAATCCTTAACCGACTCTCTCTTCCGTACCACTTTGACTTTTTTCCCATCCACCAATAATTCAATCGGCCTGGGACGCGAATTGTAATTCGAAGCCAGCGACATGCCATAAGCCCCGGCGTCGAGAATTGCCAGCAGATCGCCTTCCTGCAGGGTGGGCATCTCGCGGTCACGCGCAAAAAAGTCTCCGGTCTCGCAGATCGGGCCCACGACATCAATTTTTGCTGTGACTGTTTCTTCGCGGCTTTCGACGGGAACGATATCGTGGTGCGCTTTGTATAGCGAAGGGCGCAACAGATCGTTCATGGCTGCATCTACGATGGCAAAACGTTTTTCGCCGTTCTGCTTCAGGTAGAGGACGCGGGTAAGCAGCACCCCAGCCGGCGCCACGATCGAACGCCCCGGCTCAAGTAACAGGTGAACTTTCAATTCATGCAACGGCCGCAGCAGCGATTGTGCATAGGCCGCCGCCGTTGCCGCCAGGTCTTCTTGTGAGTGGTGATAGGGAATTCCCAAGCCGCCGCCGGCATCAATGTATCGGATGGCATGCCCGGCCCCGATCAGCTCGCGCGCCAGGTCGGCAACGCGTCCCATGGTTGCTGCGAAGGGCTGCACGCTGGTAATTTGCGATCCAATATGTACGCTGATGCCGCGAACCTCCAGCCAGCGCTGCTCTGCGGCCAGTGAATACAGGTAAAGCGCCTCCTCTATGGGCACACCGAATTTGTGTTCGTGCAATCCCGTGGAAATATAAGGATGCGTCTCTGCCACCACATCGGGATTAACGCGAAACGCCACCGGCGCTTTCTTCCTGGCGCGGCGGGCGCGCTCGGCCAGCAGGAGCATCTCGCTTTCGCTTTCCAGGTTGAACATCAGGATGCCCGCGCGCAGCGCCGCGTCCATCTCATCTGCGGTTTTGCCCACGCCTGAGAAAACCGTGCTCTGGGCCGCCCGCTTTCCCACGCGCAGTACCCGCTCCAGTTCGCCTCCCGAGACCACGTCAAATCCCGAGCCCATTTTGTACAAAAGGCGCAGCAGGGAAAGGTTAGAGTTCGCCTTGACCGAGTAACAGATGGTATGCGGAGCGCCTTTAAAGGCCCTGTCCATGGCCGCAAAACGCACACGGACGGTCTGCGCCGAGTAAACATAAGCCGGTGTGCCGAAGCGTGCGGCAATTTTAGCCAGCGGCGTGTGCTCGCAATGGAGCTCGAAAGTCTTGCTGGTTTTGCGATAGAGAAAAGCCGGTTGTCGGGCGATGAGGTTCGAGGGTTCAGGCATGGGATGGGTTAGGAATTCATAAGCTGTTTTAAGCCTTGGTCAACTTGATCTTCCAAATGTCATAAAGACGCGTGCAATGCCTGCTGGACCTCGGTACGCTCCATTTTGCCCGGCAAAGCAGGATCTACATAGTCTTTGTGGAGGATATCTATTTGTCCCCATCTATCTTATCGCAGGCTCGATATGAACTGGTGGGCCAATGGTTTTGGAGGGACACGATTTCAGAACTTCACGCCTCTTTCGCGGCCTTCGTTTTCTTCTTGGAATGCGCCGCTTCTTTCGCCTTGATCACCAGCACGGTTTGATCATCAAAGGTGGCGACTCCATCCGCATGTTGGTTCACCACCTGGAAAATAATCTCCAGGATGTCTTCCGCCGAGCGCTCCCAGTTTTCGCCCACCAGCTTTTCCACGCGTGGGCGGCCCATGGTTTCGCCGGCATAGTTGGTGGCATCAACAATACCATCGCTCAGCAAAACGCACACATCGCCTGGGGCGAGGGGTAACAGGAATTCTTCATACTCGGCGTCTTCAAAAAACCCCAGCGGCAGTCCTGTTGCCTGCACAATTTCAACCACGCCCTTCTTGCACAGGATAGGCCTCGGCATGCCCGAATTGGCCACCTGCAGGGTCCGGTCATTTTCATCCCAAATAGCGTACAGCATGGCCACGAATTGCGCTTCGATGCGACGTTCAATGAGGGCGGAGTTAAGCAAAGTCAGCATCTCGGCTGCATCCGGTTCATCGGCCGCGCTGGAACGCAGCAGTCCGCTGACCAGCGCGGCGTACAGCGCGGCACGCACTCCCTTGCCGCTTACATCAGCCGTGGCGATCCCCGTGCGTCCACCCATATAAGTGATGAAGTCGTACATATCGCCACCGACGGCGTGCGCCGGCACATAGCGAGCGGCAAACTCAACTCCTTTAAGCACCGGACAACTGGAAGGCAACAACCCGAACTGTAGCTCGCGTGCTGTGGCCAAGTCTTGCTCGATGCGCTGTTCTTCTTTGGCGAGCTGTTGATACAGCCGCGCATTTTCGATGGCAATGGCCACCTGTGCCGCCAGCGTGCTGATGGTTTTGCGATGGTCATCGGTGAAATATCCGCGGCGCGTGTGCTCCAGGTCAAGCACTCCAATCACGCTGCCTTTGTAAATCAGCGGCACGCACAGCTCGGAGCGGGTTTCCGGGTTAAGCTGGATGTAGCGTTCATCCTTTTGCACGTCCGACACCAGTACTGCAGTTTTCTCTCGCGCCGCGTAACCCACCAGGCCGGTGCCGATTGGGATATCGTGCTTCAGCGGCACATTTTCTTTATAGCGGACGCTGAAGCGGTGCTCCAGCTTGGTCTGGGTCTGGTCGAGCAGCAGGATACTGAACATCTGGTAATCAATCAGCCGGGTCAACAGCTCAGCGATGCGCCGCAAAAGCTCATCGAGATTGAGAATTGAAGTCAGCTCCTGGCTGATTTCATTGAGCACGGTGAGCGTCTGTGCCTGGCGTGAGACGCGGGTATAGAGCCGCGCATTTTCAATGCCCGCGGCGATGCGGGAAGCGATTAATGTAAGCAGGCGGCGGTGCTCTTCGTTAAAGTAACCGGCCTCGCGGGCCTCCACGTCAATGACCCCTACGACGCGATTTTTTACGATGAGCGGGACTGCCAGCTCCGAGCGCTGCCCCTTGACCACTCCGATGTAGCGGCTCTCTTTGGAGATATCGTCAACCAGCACCGCCTCGCGCCGTTGCGCAGCCAGCCCCGTCACGCCTTCACCCACCTTGATGCGGGTTCGTTCCTTGGTCTCTTGGGAGTGGCCGATGGCAAAGCGCATGCGCATCTCCTGCGTTTTCTCGTTGAGCAGCAGGATGCTGAAGACTTCGTAATCAATCACCCGCCGGGTCAACTCGGCCGTGCGCGTGAGCAAAGTATCGAGGTCGAGCGTGGTATTGACCACCTCGGCCACCTCGACCAGAAAGGTTTCCATATTGAGCACACCAGCGGGCGAGGCGCCGGCAGGGTTGATTTGGCTGGTGGTTCCGCTCAGAGGCTTGCTCCCAGTTGTTGCATGATCTCGACGCCGCTGCTGGTGCCAATGCGGTTGGCGCCAGCCTTTACCATGGCGGCCACGGCGGTTGCGGTGCGGATGCCGCCCGAGGCCTTCACTCCGGCGCGGCTTCCCACCACTCCGCGCATAAGTGCGACGTCATCTATGGTCGCGCCCGCGCCATTCAACCCGGTCGAGGTCTTGACGAAATCCGCACCTGCAGCAACCGCCAGCTCGCAGGCAAGAATTTTTTCGTCTACGGTGAGGAAGCAGGTTTCAAGGATCACCTTCAGCAGCGCACCCGCGCCGTGCGCCACCTCCGCGACTGCGCGGATATCATTTTCAACCAGCACGCGGTCTTTGGCCTTGATTGCCGGGATGTTGATGACCATGTCCAGCTCCTGCGCACCCACGCGCACCAAGTCGGCGGCTTCGGCGCGTTTGCTGCTGGTGAGGTTGGCGCCCAGAGGGAAGCCCACGGTTGATCCCGTCTTGACTGGGCTGGAGTGCAGCGCCGAAGCAACCATGGCAACATGCGTAGGGTTTACAAAAACTGAGGCGAACCCGAAGTGCAGCGCCTCCTGGCAAAGTGTGACGACCTGTTCGCGGGTAACGTTTGGCCTGATGAGGGAGTGATCAATAAGTCGTGCAACTTCGCCCCAGTCTGAAAGATTGACTTTTTCCAGAGGGTTCGCAATCAGAGTACTGGACATCGAAGAAATTGTAGCACCACTCCATGAGAATTCTTTTAAGTCAAAAAAGGGTTCTTCTTGCTCGCAAGCCGCGTGCGCGGTCGCGATCATCGGATATTCATGCTGCAAGATCTCCTCGGCAACAGTAATTCCAAGTAAGCCGGACAGGCGATCTATTTCAACGAGGTCGCTGTTCTGGTCCTCAAAAAACCACCTGCTCGCAATGGAGGCATTTAACCAAGGATCATTTCTAATGCCGTTGAGCCGATCCCGGCTGTCCTCTGCAACTCCTATTCCAAAGACTTGATTTGCAGGACTAGCGAAACGGGCGCGGCTGTCGTTTTTGCGTCTACCTTGTCCGGCTCGGCTTTCAAGCGCCAACCTTCATCCTGCGCTTCCATCGTCATCTGGTAGCGCGAATTCTCTCCCGTGAAGAACCACATCTCGTCGCGGGTGTCTGTTTCCCCGCTGTCATTCTTCATGATGTTTTCATTGAATCGGAGGTTCGAGTAGCACGCCGACAGCTCCGTCTTCATACGGTCGTACTGGGGTTTTATCTCCGCCATGGTTTTAGCCCGACGCACCTCGCAGAGGTAGAACATATGCTTTCCGCCGCCGGAGACGGGCGGATGGACCTTGCACGCGGATTGCGCATCCGGCTGGAGCTTCCCTTCGTACTCGCCCGCCGCGTCCGGCTTCAGCGAACGGATCGTGGCGTATTCGGTTGTCCTGGCAGCCAATACCTTTTCGACGAAGCGGCAGAGCGGTACCGTTGCCGACATCTCCTTTGCCGCCGCTGTTTTTGGCTCCTCGGGTGCGGGAGCCGTATCTGTAACGGACAACTCTACATCCACTCCCGGCTTGCCGGAAGGCTGCCGGCTGACCAGTTCGGCGATGAGTCCAATATCAGACAGGTCGAGTTTCACTTCAAAGCCGGGTTGCTGCAAGCTCAATTCCCAAACCTCTTCGCGCTTGCTTTCTTCGCCTTCTCGGTGCTCCTCGAAGGTTCCGTTGGGAAAGCAGGCGCGCAACTCCGCGGCAGCATTTTCGTAGACGGGCTTGGAATCAGGCAGGGTACGGAGAGGACCCAACTGGCAGGTGTAGCCCGGCGGTATTTCATCTTTCTTGCCGCGCCGCAAGTACAACGTGCATACCGTATCGCTGTCCGGACTCTGCGTGCCCTTGAATATCGTGGGTTTCTCTCCAGGTGTGACGGGCAGGACCGTGTCCTGTTCACCCTTGAAGCTGTTAAACTCCTCCGGCGCGGCTGCCACCAGCTTCTTCACGAACGCGCAGAACGGAGTTTGCGGGGCACTTTCCGTCTTCTTCTCTGGTGTACTTTTTCTATGTGCGGGCTTTGCTGTTTGGGCATGCAGCATTGTGTGGGCCCCCGCCAGCATGGCAATTGTCGCCAGTGCAACCCTGACTCGACTACTTTTCATCGACCTCTCCTTTTTATCCTGGTTTACCCTGGAATAATGGGCGGTCCGTTCCGCGGAGTTGTTTCACAAGCCGTGATCATAATCCCACGGATAAAGACTTTCAAACTGCTAAGACCGCTGAACCATACCTGTTGGTTTAACGCATTTCCGGCGAAAGAATGCAGATATCGGGCAGATTGCGGTAGCGTTCTGCGTAATCCATGCCGTAGCCGACCACGAAGAAATCTTCGATGGTGAATCCCAGGTAGTCAGCCTGCACCGGCTGCACGCGGCGCGAAGGTTTATCGAGCAAGGCGGCAATGCGCAGCGAGCGCGGCTGGTGCGCCGAGATCAGTTTTTTTAGATAGTTCAGCGTCAGGCCGGTGTCGAGAATGTCTTCCACCAGAATTACATTCTTGCTCTGCAGGGATTCATCGATGTCCTTCGTCAGCCGCACCTCGCCGCTGCTTTTTGTTCCTTTGCCGTAGCTGGAGACGGCGAGAAAGTCGAAGCTGGCCTCCACGGTCAGTGAGCGCGCCAGATCGCTCAGAAAAATCGCGGCGCCTTTGAGCACGCCCAGCAACAGCACCGGCTCGTCGCGGAAGTCGCGGCTGATCTCCGCGCCCATGGTGGCTACGCGGTTGGCAATTTGTTCGTGGGAAAAAAGAAGCTGAAGTCCCGTGGCAAAGGGGGGTACGCTCATGGCAATAGATTATCAGTGAATCTCAAAACAGTCCTTAGTCCGACGGGATGAAGCTCTTAGCTCTTAGCTTTTAGCCAAGTACAAAAGCCTCACCGCAGAGGACGCGGAGTTACGCAGAGGTTTTGAAGGAGCTCTCAGTTCTCAGAAAGCTCTCTTGCTCGAAACTGGAAACTTGAAAACTTGAGGTGCTATTTCTTGTCTCCCCCGTGTGGCTGATACTCCGGTACTCCCAGTTGCCAAAACAGGAACGCAATCTCATCCGCCAGTTCCACGTCGCGCTGCGATTTCGTTGATCCTAACCCGTGTCCCGCGTCATAATCCACGCGCAACAATACAGGTTTGCCGCTCGACGTATCTGCTTGCAACCGCGCCGCCATCTTGGCCGCTTGCCACGGCGCCACCCGCGGATCGTTGGCTCCCGTCGTCAGCAGCACCGCCGGATACGCCGTCTCCGGCTTCACGTGCACATATGCGTCCATGGCATAGAGTCCCTTAAACCCATCCCGCTCTTTCACCGTTCCGAATTCGGGAATGTTCGCCGGTCCGCTGGCCATCAGCTCCGATCGCAGGGAATCGGAATCGCCCACGCGAATCAGCGCCGCTCCAAACAAATCAGGTCTCTGCGTGATTGCTCCACCAATTGTGACGCCACCCGCGCTGGTTCCTTCGCCGGCCAGGTGCGCCGCTGACGTATATTTATGCTCGATCAGGTATTGCGCACCAGCCAGCATGTCGTCAATGGTGTGCTGCTTGGTCAGCTTCTGTCCAGCTTGGTGCCAATCTTCTCCGTATTCTCCGCCGCCGCGCACATGCGCCACGGCGTAGACCCCACCCTTCTCAAAGAAGGCCAGCAGCGTCGGCCGGAACGCGGGATCTATCGTAATGCCATACGCTCCATAACCTTCCAGCCAAGTTGGATGCGATCCATCCAGCGCCATGTCTTTTTTATGGATAATTGACAGCGGCACCATCGTTCCGTCCGCGCTCTTGGCCTTCACCTCTTCCGACACAATTTGTGAGTAATCCACTGGGGAGGGCGGCACCAATCCTGTATCGGTGAGCTTGCCTGACTTTGCATCCAGCAAGTACCACAGCGGCGACTTGGTCCACGACACCAGCTCCAGCCATGCGCCCGGCGCCGTCGGATTCGTGTATAGCAACTGGATCGCGCCGTCGAATGGCAGCTTCACCGATTCCACTCCACCTTTGCCGTAGCTCAGCTTACGCAGCCGTCCAATGCCACCATCCAGATCTTGTATGTAGACTCCGTCGGATGCGGCGGCAACGTTCACCACCACAACCTCACTCGCCGGCACGACCACTGCTGCGTGCGCTAGATCAGGAGTCTCCATGCTTGTCCGCAGTACCTTGAATCGTGGCGCACCTTTGTGAGACAGAAGGTAAATGTCGTCGCCGTGGACATCGAAGCCGATCACGTCATCGTTCTCATCCGCAATCTTTTTCCACGAGGTCTTTGCCTCCAGGTTGCCATCAAGCCGGGTCGCGTAGATATCAAATTCGCGTTTCACTCCGTGGATTACCGCCGCCACCAGGTATTTGGGCGCTCCCGGCGAATACGCTACAAAGGGAAAATCGTCTTCCAGCACTTTCACGTTCGGGCTTGCGTCATACCCGAAGACCAGCGGTTCGCTTTCTGGATCGCCTCCCAGCGCATGGCGGTACACACGCAGCTTCTGGTACTTCGCGGTCGGCGGCGCATCCGCGCCCAGCTTTTGTGTCCGCGTGTAAAAAAATGATTTGCCATCCGGCAGCCACGAGGGAGAGCCGAATTGCGCCCGGTCAATCGTATCCGGCAGCACGCGCGCCGTCTCGCTTTCGATGACGTGCAGAACGCTCTCTTCTGAGCCTCCCAGAGAAATTCCGTAGGCCACGTATTTGCCATCGGGCGACGGCTGAAAATAATCAATGGAATAATGTTTCCCATCGGCCGTCGTCAGCTTCTCGGGATCCACCAGCAACCGCTCTGCTGCACTCAGGCTGTCGCGCACGTAAAGTTTGCGATTGTCCCAACCAGGCTCCACTTTGTAATAGAAGTAACGTCCACCCCACACTTGCAGGCCTGACACCACAGCGCCAGCATTGTCCAGCGCCTTGATCCGGTCCAGTAACTTGTCCCGGCCTGGGATGGCAGCCAGCATGGTTCGCGTGTGGTCATTCTGCGCCTTCATCCATGCCACAACTTCTGGGTCTGACGTGTTCTCCAGCCACCGGTAGGGATCAACTACTTTTGTTCCGAAGTAATCATCCGTGACGTTCCGTACCGGAGTGGTTGGCAACTCCTGGGCAATCGCCAAGCCGGAAATCCACAAGCAGCACTGCACCAGAGCAAGCGTGAAATATTTCATAAGTGACAACTTCCTTTAGGTTTGAAAATCGCAGACATTCTATAGCAATTGGACGCGCAGCATCCAAATCGGAAAGCGGTTGATTTATCTATGTGCACAAACCGGGCGCCAAGGAAACGATGCAAGTTTAACTGAAAGACTGAGGACCGAGGACTGACACCTAAGGACTGCTTTCATCGTTCTTTCTTTTTTTCAATCAACAACGGGCTCGGCGTGGTTACATGCAACAGCGCTTGCGCATTGCCCTGATTGATCGCGAT